>NZ_UHIY01000003.1 GCF_900460525.1 Yersinia kristensenii | reverse complement strand
TCTGAATGAAACAGGCTCAGAATCAAACGTTTCTTGATAAACAGCCGCATACTTAACTGCGACTCTTCGCCTCAGCGAAGGTGGCAGCTGTAGCAGTTGCTCTCTAATCCATGCCTCATCGTCTTTACAGAACGCGGTTGGCATGTCGATATGTCTAAATATCTGTGAATACATCCGGGTAAAGATCCTCTTTCTTCAATCCAGTCACCCGAACAAAATCTTCAATCCGTTTCCGGGGTAAATACCCCTTTCCACGCTGCTTCATCAGCGTAATCGCCTGTTCAGATACTCCTAGCCGTTGAGCAAGGGTTTTTTGTTTCCCCCCTACTGCCTGAACTGCTTTCTCTAACGGCGTCATTGGTGTTTTTTTCATAACGCCCTACGCTTAATAAACAAAATAAACACAACGTTAATTTAAATCAACACAAAAATCAACAAAATGGGGTTGGAAAATCTAAACATAATGTTTAGATTTATAGTCAGAGGGGTACACTCATGAGTAGAATTTCAGAAAGAATCAAATACTTACTTAAGCAAGAAGGATTGAAACAAAAAGATCTAGCAGAAAAACTTCATGCAAGTCCGCAAACAATCCATAACTGGATAAAAAGGGATGCCATCAGCCGTGAAGCAGCGAATCAGATTAGCGAAACATTTGGCTACTCTCTTGATTGGCTCTTAAAAGGCGATGGAGAACCTAAGAAGAAAAAAACTTCGGATTTACATCCAGAAAAGCTCCCAATTTCACCCTGGGACAGCTCTACTCCTCTGGATGACGATGAAGTAGAAATACCATTTTTTAAAAGTATCGAACTAGCCGCAGGGCATGGTTGTTGCATGTCAGAAGATTACAATGGCTTTAAATTGCGCTTTTCTAAATCAACTATACGGCGTGCAGGAGCATGTGCAGAAAATGTTGTCGCATTTAGTGTCCACGGTGGAAGCATGGATCCTGTAATCCCTAACGGCGCGACTGTAACGGTCGATATGGGTAATAAAATAATCAAAGATGGCGCTATCTACGCCATAGAACAAGATGAGTTATATCGCCTAAAACTTCTTTACCGTTTACCTGGTCACCGCCTAAGCATACGAAGTTATAACAGGGACGAATATCCTGATGAAGAAGCAGATCTAAAATCAGTAAAAATCATAGGTCGAGTTATTCACTGGTCAGTAATGGCGATCTAGTCGTAACGATATATATTCGAATACCAAACCCTGCTTCTAGGCAGGGTTTTTTCATCGTTTTAGTCTCTCCTCCCTCTTTAAAAATCAACACAAAGTGTATTTTTAAAAGAACGAAAATAAACATTTTGTTGACAACAAAATCAAAATGGTGTTTACTATAACCATCACAGAAATACATCTGATCACAAACTACAGCAGCACGCAGCCCAGCGTTAAGGGCAACAGCAAACAGGCAGGACGCCCACGAAGTAGCCGCCAGCGGCGTATGAATAGCTGGATGATTTGCCGGTAGTGAATAGAGGTTAAAGAAAGATGGATAGCAACGAGTTAAAACATGTAATTACCCTGCTTCTTGAGAATGTTGAGCGTCTACAACAAATTGAACCCAATGCAGGCACTGAGGCCCCGCATTTGGTTAGCCAGGAAAGCACTCCTTGATAGCGAAGAACGTTATCGTGGATTCGCCGAATAAGGTTATTTCAGTTTTTGAGCCAAAATATCCCATCTTTTTTGGAGATATGGCCAGTAATCAAGAGAAACAGTAAAGATAATCTCTGAATTCCCCTTGGGGATGAAGGCAGGAGGAAACAATATGCCTTTGCTGACAAGGCTTCTGGCTACATGATTATTAATTTTTTTAATGACCTGACGGTTGGAATGAGCAAGGCAAAAAGAAAGAAGGTATCGCTCTTCATCAGTGAGCTGATCAATAACGCGGTTAATCTTTTTTGCCTTTCCTGAAGCTCGGTGTCTGTCACAAACATCAGGAAGTAACGCTAAAGCAATCTGGAATATGTATTTCAGGATTAACGTGATGGTGAATGCAACAGCAAAACTGCAAATTTGGAGAGCATACGGTATACCGATTTTAGCATTGATTAAATCCCTGAAATTATCAGGGACGAAAATCAATATTACCGACCAGATAACAACTGTGACCATAAATTGCTCAGATGATTTCTCAATAAAGGATTTAGCTAATATCGTAAGACTAGATAACATATAAAATAAAAAATTACTTGTTAAGGGGTTTTTATATTTACCACAGAACTTGTTGTAGGGGTATAACAAGACCACCGCCGCCTGAGGTGGATAAATAAGTCAGGCACTCAAAAAGAAAGGCTTAGGATTCCATCAATTAACAGTGGAATAAATTTGTACAGTATTAACCCCTGAGCCTTTCTCTGTGAGTTACCCAATTAAACATGTGTGAATTCTTATTAATTCGCGCAGGGGATTACTACACCTAAAAACCAACAAGTATTACGCCACGGAGTGAGCGACGTAATCACTTCCCAGCCCCGAAGAGGGATCGACTGGCTAATGAGTTCTTTAAAGTGAATTTATCAAGCGTCTGTATAGGCGCTTTATTAAATTCATTTGGAGGAATCAATGAATCCACGTTTTGACGCATTTCTGAGGATTAATACCAACAATGTTTGGCGCTCTCATTCCGAGCGCAATGCTGCTTATATGACTTTCATAGCTAATATGAAATGCAAATATGTGAAACACAATAACCTCGACGAAAACACAATCGGCGGTGCTTATATATCTGACCACGATGACTTTACTCGGTTTATTTTAAGCGAAGTCAATAAACGTTCAAATAGCATTTACAGAGATAAATAAACATGAAAAATCCAACAATGAAAATCGAAATCACTTTGACTTGTTCTGGTCACGAATCAGAAATGACCGCCAAAACAATTGGTGAAAATATGGGTAATGCGTCCCTTCGCACAAAAGCATTCTTTTTTCTTTCAAACAAGCCATAGCCAATAAAGAATTCTTGGAAAAGCAACTTAAGAATGCTGAGAAAGCCTCTGCTGCCGCTGCGATACTGGAAGTATTAGCTGATGAAGAGGAATGTAACTGCACTGAATGTCTGAATAAAAAACAAAATAACCCAATTAGCGCTGTCGAAGTTGTCATTCACTGAATGTTTTGTTGAAAAATTTATCCGGTGCGCCGTAAAACCCCGTCCTTCAGGGCGTGGAGGATGTCAACAGTCATAAGTTTGCATGGAGCACCAAAAACCCTCGTTCCTCACCAGTTCGGTTTTTTTTGCTTTCTGATGTACATCATCAAAAAATCAGTTTTTGTTAACTTCCTTGAAATATTCTCTAACCACTGCTGCATATTTTTGATTGATTTCATACGACATTATCAAGCTCCCTTTAATGCGGCGTCGATGATGGGTGCAGGAGATAAACCGCTTCCTTAATAAGCTTGTGACAGACACATTATCTGGCGATAACCACGCTGAACTTGAGTTAGCAAAATGTTTCAAGAAGCTTCTTTCGATAGGATCTAGATTTTCAATATCGCGAATAATGGCAATCTTTGCTTGCTGTGCTTGCTTATTCTTCTCATCAATCATGGCAATCTTTTCTTGATGTTTCTTCCACTTATTCATTCCCCGCTGAACAGCATCAACAATAACGAACGCCAGCGCGAACAAACAAAGTTGCCCTGCAAAAGGAATGTTCGACTTCTCATAAATCGACTCGGTAAATCTTGCTGGCATAAATAGAATAAGAAGGCACCAACCGATAAGAACATACATGACTTTCACCACTGGCTCGCTGCCAAAAATCTTGGCAATCCAGACTGAGATCCATTCGGGCATTTTGAAACTCGCAAACTGTAGGGGTATCAAAATGCTATCACAAAATCTCGTTGTAGGGGTATGACGGGTGCCACCTCGCCTGATGTGGATAAAAGCAGGCAACAGACGCTAACAGCGTCGAATAGCATAGAGTGTTGTTTACATTCTTTCCTTGGTGTAGGTAAACGCTTTGCCTCATGGATTACAGAGCGCATCCCTGAATATGAATTTGTTGAAAATCAGGACTATGTGATTTTTTCCCAAAATCGGGAAAAAATAGGTAGAGGGCGTCCAAGCATTGACTACCACCTCACCCTCGATACAGCTAAAGAACTGGCGATGGTTGAGCGCAACGAAAAAGGTCGTCAAATACGCCGATATTTTATAGAGTGTGAAAAGAAACTGCGCCAACTAGCAACATCCACCGAACAATCCAAACATAGCAAAGTCCTTCTCCGATTTTATGGAGAGCAACTTATTAGCTCTCAACGTCTACCTGATAATTATTTCATCGGCCCTATAGAAACTTTTATTGAAGTTTTCAAACGAAAAGGCCTGCTCGTCATTAATCCCGACGATCTGAAAAAAATAGCTTACTAATTCATAGCAACAGAGTCACCCATGATTATTTCAATCAGGGGTGGCACCTCTATGGGTGGCTACCTCAAAAACTATCTGCTTTATATCCAGCATCATCCTTCTAATTGTTTGACCTCAAACAACTTTAGACCACCGCCCCTCTAAAACCTTGTGGCAACAATTTATTGAATTAATTAACCGGAGATTAGAACCATAAATATATGAAAATGGTAAAATTAGACCGTATTAGAAGTCTAAAGTAAAAAACTTAACTAATTATCCACGCAGCAATCATTAACGAAATAGTCGTAAGAACAATAACAACAATACTAATTAAACGAAGAGCAATATTCATCAACTTCATATTCTAACCACTAAATATATAACAAACGCAACTTTATCAATTTTAAATATATTAAGGATATTACATCATGTTCAAGCCCCGCGATTAATTCAGCTTTTACCATAAAAAATATCAAATTCTCAACAGTGAAATACATGATCTCTAGCAAACATTTGGCTTTAAAAGTATGAGCACGCGTAGCTTAAGGCCGTAAGTCGGAGACTTCCATCATGAGTATTGGAAGAACAGTAAAAGAAAAGCATTGAAAACCGAAAAGAACACATTCTGGATGCCTTGTATTACCGCAGAAAGGGACTAAGAAAAGCAAAACAGTCGTGCTTGGAGTCTGGCGAAGCTGGAGCGATTAAACCAGCGCTATTTCTTGGGTGAACAACCATTTAGGGGGAACTATGCAAACTAAAGCGGTTTACAAAGCAATTGCTGCTGTAGCAAAAGATTTATCAGAAAGCGGTATCGCAAAAGAACAGTCGGACATGCTCAGCAAGGATTTCAATTTAGAGGTATAGATGCGGTTTACAACGCCCTGTCCCCTGCACTGGTTCGCAATAGATTGGTGATCCTTCCGCGTATTGTTGAGCGAACAGTTTCAGAACGAACAACATTAAAGGGCGCATCACTTTTTTACGTTGTTGTTAAAGCTGAGTTTGATTTTGTCGCAACGGAAGACGGTAGCACTCATACAGTAACAACATTTGGCGAGGCTATGGACTCAGGGGACAAGGCAACAAACAAGCTATGTCGATAGCCTATAAATACGCAGCGTTTCAGACATTCTGTATTCCAACGGAGGAAACCGCAGCAGACCTGACGCAGAACACACCACCAGCACCAAGAACTTGCGACGAGATACTGGCCGATTTCACCGCTCAGGCTGCTGACTGCCAAAACGTTAGTGAATTGCAGTCCATCTATAAAGCAGCGTGGAATGCTATGGCATCGTCAGCAGAACACCAACAGAAATGTATCGATGTATACAAGCTCCGTGCTTCTGAATTGAAAAAAGTGGCATGACCCCGACAAAGGCAAAGTGACAATGACCGAAAGAGAACGAATACTTAAGGAAATTGCTCTTGATGCTTTGAAGGCTTTTGACTGCGCCAAACGAGGCCAATCGCACCCCAGAATATATAAACACGGATATGTTTATGCTGGGATGCTGCGCAGAATCAATACCATTGCATCAATGAATCCGCCCCTACCTAAATGGATGACTGAGGAAAGAGAATCATCCCGCAGGAAAGCAATATCTGCCTATTTCGCATCACTGCCCGAAAGTAACAGGCAATCATACATCCGCACCAGCAATACTTCTGGTCGCGGTGGGTTTGGCGACTAATCTTTTACACTCGATTCCCCCACAATCAATATCTAAGCAATAGCATATTAAGTTAATTAAGGATTTTTTTGATGAAATCTATATCACTAACTGAATGGGCAGACTTGCATTACTCTGCCCCACCACCGCTCACTACCCTAAGACGTTGGGCCAGAAATGGGAATATTTATCCCCCTCCAGAAATTCATGGCAGGCAATATCAAGTCTCCCCTGATGCAATCTATATCAAACCCAACAAATTCAGCAAAACAGCCCCCACTCGACCAGCGACCAAGATAAAAACCAAACCTTGCCCGTTAGTGGAGAAAATAATCGATGAAGAAAAGGCCGGCAAAATATGATGCCAACCTGCCGCGCAACCTAACCTACCGAAAATCACGGAAATCGTTCTACTGGCGCAATCCTCTAAACGGGAAAGAGATAGCATTAGGCCAAATATCCCGGAGAGATGCGATTGCTCAAGCTATAGAGGCAAATCATTATATTGAGAAAAATTACTCGCCAATTGCTCTACTGGAACAGCTCAAAGGCGTCCATGAATACACCATGGATAACTGGTTAGAGCGATATGAAATTATCCTGCAACGTAGAAAACTAGCCGCCAACACTTACAAGGTGCGGGCAGGTCATATCAATACGATCAGAGATAAATTCGCCGATAAAGTTCTTAGTAAAATCACAACACTTGATATTGCTGAATTTCTGGAGTCATGGGTTGAGCAAGGAAAGGCAGCAATGGCAGGTACATTACGCTCTGTTCTCTCTGATGTCTTTCGTGAAGCTATCGTTGCCGGACGAATAGAAGTCAATCCGGTAACGCCAACAAGAGCGCCTAAAATTACCGTCATGAGAGAACGTCTTGAATACGAGCAATATATTGCTATCCGCAATGCTGCCGAACAGCAACCTGCGTGGTTTGCATTATCGATGGATTTAGCACTCGTCACCGGCCAACGCCGTGAAGATGTGGTGAAAATGAAGTTTATCGATGTACGTGATAACCGACTATACATAGAGCAAACTAAAACAGGGGCAATGATCGCTATTCCACTGACTCTGACGCTGAAATCTGTCGGTTTAAGCCTTTCAAACATTATTGACCGCTGCCGACAAGTAAGCCGAACAGATTTTCTCATCAGTTCTGGTATTAGAAAAAACAGTCCTGACGGCTCTATTCATCCCGATGGATTGACCAAGGGGTTTGTCAAAGCGAGGCGATATTCTGGATTATCTTTCTCCCACTCTCCGCCATCATTTCATGAGATACGAAGCCTGTCGGGACGTTTGTATGAAAAAGAATATGGGAAAGAATTTACGCGAAAGTTGCTGGGACATAAATCAGAAAAAATGACCGATAAATACCTTGATACACGGGGCAAAGAATACGTGATGCTATAACATTTCCCCCGTTTTTAAGACGGGGCTATCCCCTCGCCAAAAAGACCGAATATGAAATTTCGGACAAATTTCGGACATTTTCGGACATCGTCCACTTAAGTAATTGATTTAAAATGAAATTAAAAAAAGACCGAATACGATTCCTAATTTCGCAAGAGGATGATAAAACCTGAATACAATCAAATAGTTAAATATAGATATCGATTATTTTTTGTTCAGAAAAATGTTATTTTTCATACACAAAAAATCAAATAATTATCATTATTTTCGGATGAATTCGGACAAGTTTCGAACATAAATACCATGCCATATCATTTCCAAAGCGCCCCTACTTTGCAATGCACATGAACTTCATGCTTTTCTTGGTATAAAGTACTAAGGGTCTAAAATCATCAATTCTTTTAACTACGAGGTTTGGCTCATGAGCCACAATAAAATAATACCTGAACTGGATGCTGATCGGTTGCGAGAAAATGCATTAACCTCAATACGTCTTGGAGTAGAAGATTTTAATACATGCCGAAAAGATCTGGTTGAAGGAGGTGATCCGTCTAGAGCACTATCAGCGATAAGAAATTTATTTTCAGGTGTGCTTCTATTATTTAAATATAAAATTGCTATTTCTGTTGATGACCCAGAATACGCATCATCATTAATTTTTAATCCTCCAGAAGTATTACCAGTTACTGATGGGGAAGGCGGTGTTAAATGGGTTCCTAGCGGTAAATTCAAAAAAACAACTATAGATCTAGCGACAATAAAAAAACGATTTGAAGGATTTGGTATTGAGGTTGAATGGGTGGTGATCGAAAAGCTTCAAGAATGTCGAAACCATTTAGAACATCTTCACCCTGCTAATACTCATGGTGAAGTAGCAAACTTTGTAGCAGAGCTGTTTCCGATATTAAGGGACTTTATTCAGTCACAATTAAGAGAGCATCCAGGTGTACTTCTCGGTCATGTGTGGCAAAGCATGTTGGAACACCATCAGTTTTTTGTTGATACAAGAGCTAATTGTGGCAGGCGTTGGGATCAGGCAGGGGTACCAATAGGATTGCTTTCGTTAACTGAAGAAATTAAATGTGAATCATGCAATTCTCTGCTAATAATACCAAATGCAGAACAATTAGAAGACGATTGGTCAGTTGAGTATGATGAAGAAAAATTTCGATACGATTGTTTAGTGTGTGGGCATTCGAGTCTAGCCGCTCAGTTGCTAATTAAAACATTAAATGAAATTCATTATTTCGATCCCAGAGATGGAGGAGAAGCGTCAATCGAAAGCTGTAATGAATGCAATCATGAAGCTTTTGCTAATTTTGAACAAAAATGTCTTTGGTGTAGTTGTGAGCTTGAATATAAAGAATGTAGTTGTTGTGAAGTATCACTTAATCAAGATGATCAAATCAATGATGGGTTATGTGGAGATTGCAACTATCAGTACGAAAAAGCTATGAGAGACTAGTTCTCTGGCAGGAATAGTGACACTCCCTATTCAATGGTGGGGCGTACAGAGAGCTAAAAAGCTCGCCGGTCGGTGATCCGGTAGTTCCAACCCTATACGTCTCACCACCCAACGATTGACTCAAATATCTAACACTGACTATACTCCGCCTAGAGGCGTCGAAACCTCGTAACAGCGGTCACCCCCAACCCCGTCAGTGTTGGATTTTTTATGCCCATCATTTAGTGATGGCACTAAGTGCGGTCACATCCCCGATCAATGTCGGGAGGGCGACGAATACAACACCCGAAAGGGAAATAAGTCCGCGGCTTCTGTTGCGCCGTTTCGAACCTCCTGGCACCACACCCAATTGTGGTAATTCGAAAAAAGCAACGGAGGTCGTTATGACAAACCTTCCTCATAACTATTACGTCAACCTTGTAAAAATCCTTCTCAAAAAATCTTCATATGCTGATCGTTTCCGGCTGGCCGAAGCTATAGAGCGCGAGGCAATGCGTATTGCCAGCCATGATCAGGCCGTATCTAATGCTAAAACTTCTCTTGTCGCTAAAGTAGTGATGGGAGGTGCCAAATGAGCAGCATCGATACGCTGAAACCAATTCTGCATAATCAAATCCCTGTTATTACTACTGAGTTACTAGCACAACTGTATGGCACCGATGTTTCGAACATCAAGATGAACTACTCCCGAAACCAGACTCGCTTCGAGGATGGAAAACATTACTTCAAGCTAGTTGGAGATGACCTGAAAAATTTGCGGGTAACTTTCGGTTACTCACAAATTTCCCCAAAACTCGTTCCCTCATTCTCTGGACAGAACGCGGTGCTGCCCGTCATGCCAAAATGCTTGAAACAAACCAAGCTTGGGAAGTGTTCGAAAAACTGGAAGACTGCTACTTTAGCCAAAACAAAGAGCATCGTTTACCCTCCCCGCAACAAATTCCCAATCGTTTAAATTATTCCTTTCTCACCACAGTAAGAGATGGAAAAGTTGTTAGCGTGCGAATGCCCAGGGAAGATGAATGCTTTCTTTCATTCGAGACTTTCAAAGAGTGCGCCGAAAAAGCTGGATATCTGGTTATTCATAGCGAAGATATGATGAAAATGACGCTAGACCAATTTCTAAAGCTCAGTAGAATCAACAGAAATCACCTTAAGTTAAAATAATTTCTCTGTTTCTATTTTTTGGCGAAAACCCTCGGGAACGAGGGTTTCAAACCTGTCGCTTAATTATTCTACCGAACATGTAATATCAAACTTCTCAAAGGATTTCGTAGTGACAAGACTAGTTATAAATAGCCAACCGTCAGCTAAGAGCGAGGAGCGGAAGTTCGCGATTTACTAGGAGCGGACATTAAAGAGTAAGCACCATTTAAAGAGATAAGGTCTGGCTGGGAAAGTATTGCGCGACCATGCAAGTCTCAATTGCAATAAAATTTGGTTGAAATCTGATAAATTTCATTGCAACATACACGTAGCACTAGCGTTCCGCTTAGTATGTGACAATCAACTTTTTAAATCGTTAGATTTTGCTTTTTAATTAAAGCGTCCTTTATGGACCTATCGGTAAGGCCCCACCATCGCCACCTACGATGGTGCCGTAGCCGACGACATTACGTACGGTCGAAAAGACAACACTGGCTGCTACTGACGATTGTTGATGTAAACATCTTTGTTGTCTCCACCTGAGCATGGGGTAGACCGTACGTAACTTTGTTTGGTGAAATTATGGACAAATTCCAAACCATACAGTAAATCAAAAGCCCCTATTTCAACCGCTTCAGAAACTAGCTGAAACTTTATCTATCTCAATTGATGAGTTGAATGGAATTGCAGCACTACCGGAAGATGAAAAATACGTAAGAAAAGAACTTCCAAAAGCAGATGGAAGTAAAAGAGTAGTCTACTCCCTTCATCCAAAGATGAGATTGTTACAATCTCGAATTAACAAGAGAATTTTCAAAGAATTAGTGATTTTCCCTCCGTTTCTTTTTGGTTCTGTACCTGGTAAAAATGATGGTGCAAATTCCAATATCAAACGCGATTATGTATCCTGTGCAAAGGCTCATTGTGGAGCAAAAACAGTTTTAAAAGTAGATATAAGTAATTTCTTTGATAATATTCATAAGGATTTGGTTCGTGATGTATTTAACAATGTGTTGAATATTCGAGACGAAGCTTTGGAATATGTCACAAATTTATGTTGTAAGGGTGACTTTGTAGTTCAGGGAGCATTAACATCAAGTTATATAGCAACTCTATGTCTTTACGCACAAGAAGGAATGTTTATCAAAGAGCCATAAGAAAAAATCTTGTATACACCCGTTTAGTTGATGATATTACTGTATCATCACAAATTAATGGTTATGATTTTACGCAAATATTAAGTCATATTGAAAATATGCTTTCCACTCATGATTTACCTGTAAATAAACGTAAGACTAAAATATTTCACTGTTCATCAGAGCCGATAAAAATACATGGGTTACGAGTGGATTACAATTCCCCACGTACCTAGCGATGAAGTGAAGCGTATTAGAGCGTCTCTACATAATCTCAAAAAACTTGCTGTAAAAAACAACACCAAAACAAGCATGGCATACAGAAAAGAATTTAACAGATGCATGGGACGCATAAAAAGCTAGGGCGTGTTGGTCATGATAAGTATGAGTTATTTAAAGAACAGTTGTTGGCAATAAAACCAATGCCATCACCAAGAGATATTACAATTGTTGAGTCTGCTGTAACTAGTCTCGAAACTTCATGTTCAAAAGGCAATGGCAACAAACATTGGTATAAGAGAAAATATAATCTTACATTATATAAATTAATCATTCTAACTCGCTCGAAAGTATTTGATAGAATAGTCGATACGTTTAAAGAACGATTAAAAAAGGTAAAGCCAGCGTGAATGGGAAGTTAAAAGCGTTAATTTATATAGTTGTATTCGCAACCATTATTTTTGTTATTTTTACAATCATATCATTGTATCAGACGATTGATGGTAAAAGACTTTATGAAAGAAGTTTTTGCCTTAGTAGTCAATGTCTGGAAAATCTTGCAAAAGAGGTCTCAGGAATTACGCTGTATTTTCAAGCATTTGGTTACCTAATGACGACTTTTGTAACTGTTTTTGGTGTAATTATTGCCTTGATGACTTATTATTCCGGTGTTAAAAATAATAATAATAGTAATTACACTGCTCACCTTACAATGTTTCGCGAATTCTCTAGTGCTGAACTTTCCAAAAGAACGAGTATCTACCCTGAAGGTATAAACCTATTTCGGTGGTATAAGATAATGTTTCCAAAGGCAAAAGATGGGGATATTTCCGTATCTGATCATTACCTGGCTATAATCAATAATATTCAGGATGTTATTAATGAGGCGAATGCATACATAACTGATGAAAATAAAGATTACAAATATAAAACCCATCAAAGAAAAATAATCACAGTACTTGGTGAAATAGGCATACGCATTAGCAATGGTCCAAAAAACACTTTTATCGATATTGAGGGGCAAGTTTTTGAGTATATTGATACAGTGAATCTATCATTTAGCCATCAGGTTGTGGAGTTGAGTAAAATTGAAAGGAAATACATTTAAAATTAATGAGTGGATTAGCCGTGCTGATATTGAAGTTCTAATTTTTAGTAGGAGCCTCACTAATAAGTCCAATATTAATTACATCTACTTTTCCATTTAAGCATATGAAGTATTTTATTAAAATCGTCGGTCTTTTTTGAGTCAATCCGTAAACTCCCCAATTCAGCACTACGTTATGTAACTTACAAGATGTTCTTTGTGTGGTATCGGGCTGGTATTTTTTTAAACGTAAGAGTTTCTGATTCATACCACCGAATAAAGTTAATTTCACTGATATTTTCTGAGTGTACGTTTAGATTCTGATTAATATCTAACACTTGAAGTGAGTATGTAATGCGACCAATAGTGATTCAATTGTAGGACTAAATATTCCAGATGATATACTCAATTAACTGTCTATAAGTTAAAATCGCAAACTTCCGCTTCTGGCACAAAGCAGCCTGTCTGAATTGCTGTCAGGCCTGCTATGAGCAAAAACAGACATTAAACTACTTCTGGCTCGGACCGAAATTTTCAACACAGTACAACTGTACGGCCAACCACTTTTAGATGGTGCTGGTTACACAATATCTAGCTGCTGCCCACAAGGCTTCATCCCTCCCCCACAGAAACACTGACTTATCCTCTGGAAAAATTTTTTCGAAGCCTGTTGACACTAAAAAACAAGAACAGCATATTTTGCACCATAACGACTATACAAAGAGTAGAAAATATCCACTGAACCAATGGGATAGGGGGCATAACATGGCTTATTCAGCTGTTGCAGTAGCAAATGCCTTCATTGAAAAGGCACTCAAAGGTGAGCTTAAAGAGCTCACGCCAATGAAACTGCAAAAATTACTGTTTTACACACAGTCATGGCATCTGAAATTGCGTGGAGGAACACCACTTTTTGATGATCTGTTTGCTCGCTGGAAATTTGGACCAGTTATACCAACATTATAGGCTACTAAAAAAATACGGTGCCAATGAAATAGATAGCAAGATTAGCTTTATTCAAGAAAGCGATGGCGACTTTGAACGTATAACGCCATCTATTCAGAAAGATGATGAGGAAACCAGAAAACTCGTCGATAAAATCATCGAAGTGTATGGTGAATATAGCGGCCCTGAATTATCGAGCATGACTCATGCCCCCAATACAGCATGGAGCAAAGGGGCTACTGACGGTGGACCTATATCACACAAAGATATGGCGGAATTTATTCACTAATGTCTTGGCTCGAAGATATCTCAATCCCCAGCGGGAAAGAATCACTGGGTTCATTATCAACACCAAGTCTTCGTGATGAACCTCCTTGTAGTGAATCCTCTACCGGCGCTGACGATATTGCACCTCAGCTAGTAGAAGATGCAAAATCTTATAGAAAGCTCAGGGAGGTTTTCGCAGAGAAAGCCTACAAAGTAGCCAAAAAATCACTCTATGGTTGGGCATTACTTCTTTTTATTCAAGGATGGTTCTCTCTGATTGGTGTTGATATTTTTTCAGATAAAGTGCTTATAGCAATTACCACCGCTGTTACTCTTAATGTTTTTGCTGCCTTTTTGGGCGTAATAAGAGGATTATTCCCCTCTTCTACATCTCGCAAAGAATAACATTACTTATACAATGCCCCGAATCCCCTAGATACTCGGGGCTTTAACATTTTTCGGTACAAATCGGCATTTCACCAAATAACGACAAACTCCCTCACTTGTTTTAAGTCCGTTAACCCCGCCACCTCATCTTTCATTTCCCGTTGTCGCTGGTAAATCCTGTCATTATGTTCCATCAAGGCCAGTGCCATTGCCTCACTGAGCCCCTTGAGTTGTTCCACGCTCAGTGATACTAATTTATTATTCACATCACCCCGACATCACATCACGCGAGTTTGTGTTAGCAACAGCGGCCACAGGAGATAAACGCGCCATTGACTGTTGGTCAGCATTCCATGTCCGACCTGCATATTCAAAAGTGATACTTTGTGCCTCCTGTTCCAGTCGCCACATGTTGATTTCCTGCCATTTTTGCTCTCTGGCGGCCTGTAATATTGCGGGGGTGACTTCAAAAGGGGCAATATTGCCATAATCTCCCCTGATCAGTGCCCGCCAAATGCTCTGTCCCGTTTCGGTGGTATCGTCGGGAGTGGCAGTATAGGACAAGTATTCCTCCATTCCTGCAAATTGAACTTCGCAATCAATTGCCCCACTTTCCAGATAGCGAGGATTGAATGTTTTTAATGTCCATTTGACCTCACGCTATGCGTATGAATAGTCCAACAAAGGCTTCCGTTTTGCTGACTGTTGTCAGGGCACTACCTGAAAGTGCAATAAAACTTCCTGCTTGTGGGTGTGAGTTTGGCGATGTAACAATAAACTGTGGCGTGGAGGCATAAGAACCTGATGTGCTACATTTTGCTGAAATTGATAACATTCCCAATCGCGAACCTGAAACACCTTTTCCTCTGGGAAGGTTACGGTGATTGTCATTATCTGAATCACCACAGTAAGCCGCAAAAATTAGGCCGCCGACACCCGGTGACCTCCACGAATTACCGGTGGTTGAACGCAATGCGTTAGTAAAATCACTGATTTTTAACTTGAGATTTTCCCAACCGATAAAGCCATCGGCGCTGATACTATTGGTATATAACCGGTTAAGATAAAGGTCGCCATTAACCCCGCTAAACAGGATGAGCTTCCCTTTTTGCCTCTGGTCTTCATTGTGACCTACTGTGGACGGAATAATGATTTCAATCATTCCCGAAAAAACCACGCCCGGTATAATTTGTTGGCTGCCCGCAAACTGAGAAACATAATACCGTCCGGGTGGCGTTTCCCTTACCCATGCCAGAAATTCTGCTGGCCCGTTATTTCCACTGAACGTTTTGCTCTGCCGAAAATACGCTCCATAACCAAAGGCCCCGGTAACGCCAGCCGTCCCTCTGTGCGGTCATGGATATCCGACTGAACATTCATTGTCGCTGCATCACCCAGCCCCAGATGCTGACGTGTTTGTTGCTGTGCATCAGTTCCGGCAGTGGCAATTTCTGACAGGTTGTTGGTGCTCTTCAGTGCACCTAGATACTCAAGCACTTCACTTTTTGAGTTCTGACCAATAATCACACGCCCGACCGCTGACAGGTTCGCGAGAGACATCACATTTTTATTACTAAAATATGCCAGCTTGTTCTCGGCTGTAACCAGACCGGATAGAGATGTAAGAGCAGGGTTTAATGGCTGCTTACCCGCAAGTGCATTTGTCATTGTGGTGGCGAAATTCGGGTCATTCCCCAACGCTTCAGCCAGTTCATTCAATGTATCCAGTGCTTCGGGTGAAGAGTCAACCAGCGCTGATACCGCCTGTTTGACAAATTCAGCCGTTGCCACTTCTCCCCCTGTCGCGGATATATCAGGTGTGGGCGCTGTGGGGGTGCCTGTCAATGCAGGGCTGTCGAGAGGGGCTTTTGTCTGTACTTCGTTTGCCAAATTATTCGCAACTTCCTCTACTTCATTGCGACAGTTCTGTGCATTTTGGGCTGCCTGTTGTGCTGCTTCTTTGCTCTCCTGCGCGTTCTGCGCTGACTGTTGCAGAATGTGCGCTTGATGCGGCCCGCTTTTCACTCTCTGTGGCTGTGCTCTGACTTTCGGCCGCCGCTGTCGCACTGGTCTGTGCATCAGCAGCATATCTCTTTGCGTCGTCTTT
>NZ_UHIY01000002.1 GCF_900460525.1 Yersinia kristensenii | reverse complement strand
GCGAAGATATTTATATTGAACCCGATAGTAAAGATGGTGTTTTGCTTTCTCTGATTGCCTATGCGATGCATGGATGCAATAACGCGGTAATTGGCGCTTATAACTCATTTAGCCATCAACTGCGGTGGGTGAGGGGCTATCCAGAAACGTTAAGATAAACGGTATCTCACGCAAGCCTGGTAGTTATTCAACGGTAGATCTATTGCTATCAGGCCGGGTTGGAACAGTCATTAAAAATGGAGCTGTAAGAGATAAAGTTGGTAATGTCTGGCAGCTACCGGAGTCGGTGACGTTAGATTTACATGGTGAGGCTGTAGCAACTGCCGTATGCCAGACTAGTGGGGCGATCAGTGCTATGGCGGGAGATATTATCGAAATTGCCACACCAACGCTTGGGTGGCAAACAGTGACTAACCCGCAAGCAGCAGTGGTTGGGCGAAATGTTGAAAAAGATACAGAACTGCGGATACGGCAAGCACAATCTGTAGCTATGCCATCTCGAACCGTTATTGATGGGCTACGGGGCGCACTGGCTAATTTAAACGGCGTGACGCGCCAATGTGTTTACGATAATGACACGAACACTGTAAGTGATATAGGTATACCAGCATACAGTATTGCTTGTGTGGTGGAGGGCGGCGATTCTAAAGCGATTGCAGAGACAATCGCGTTAAAGAAAACACCTGGCATCCCGACTTATGGCACCACAATTGAAACGATTAAAGATGCATATGGTAATGAAAAGATTATTAAATTTTTTCGGCCAGAACAGATACCAATATTTGTAGAGATTAAAATTAAACCGCTGGCAGGGTACACAACTGATATAGGGAATTCTATTTCTTCATCCGTGAGTGAATACATTAATTCACTCTATATGGGGGATGATGTTTATTTATCTCGTTTATTTGTTCCTGCCAACTTAAGCAATTCATCTGGTGGTGAAACGTACAACGTTTTATCTATTGAAATTGGAACATCACAATCAGTATCAGTAGTTAATATTGATATTGCGTTTAATCAAGTGGCAACGTGTAAGCCTGAGAATGTGAAGGTAGTAACGGTGGTTTCATGACCAATCGGTATTCTGAATTAATCCCATCCAACCAGCGTAGCGCACCGAAATATCACTTAACCATTGAAACTATAACCGACGCTTTTAGCCGTGGTTTGGATGTGGCTAACTCGCTGATAACTATTTTTGATTTAGACAAGGCAGTAGGTAAGCAATTAGATATTATTGGTGAGTGGGTGGGGCGAAGTCGTAGAATTAAAGCCCCGATAGATGATTATTTTTTTACGCTAGATAGCCCCGCTTTAGGGTTTGATTATGGTTATTGGAAAAATAGGTATGACTCTGAATTTGGTTATTTAGATTTAGATGATGTTAGTTATCGTACGATATTGAGAGCAAAAATAGGTGCAAATAATTGGGATGGAACATGTGAGTCTTTACCTGGTATTTTAGATAGTATTTACCCAAATGGAGACTTTAATATTAGTTTTATTGATAATGGCGATATGTCAATGACCGTGACTGTTAAGGGAAAAAAAGTAGACAACATCACGAAAGAAATTATCAAACAAGGATACCTTTCAATAAAGCCTTTAGGAATAACAGTGAATTACGATATTATCGAGGGATAATATGCCTAAAAATGAATTTAAAGCATTTGCTATTGGTAAAAATGCCAATGTACTTACTCAAGCCGAATTCGATGAGTTGATTGCAGTTATAAATGGTTTTCAATCCGGTATTGCCAGAAGTGAACAACTTAATAAAGTTTGGCGACAATCATCTGTTATTTCTCACGTCGTTGCTGAGTTTATGGCTGAAAATTCAGGTGATGATATATTAGATGATGGTAATCTGGATAAACTTAAAGTATCTCTAGTTACAGCATTATTTAATAATGCGAAAGCACAATTGGATGAGCGTTATCTTAATATTATTAAAAATCTCTCCGATTTAAGTAATAAAGCTGAAGCACGAAGAAATCTTGATATATACAGTCGAGGAGAGGTAAACGAGACTTTTTTACAGAAAGAGCAAAATGGTGCGGATATCCCTGACAAACCACGCTTTGTTGATAATCTTGATTTGCGGGAGACCGTCAATCTGGCAGTGGGGGCATTACAAAAAAACCAGAATGGTGCTGATATTCCCGACCCAGCACTCTTTGTCAAAAACCTTCGTTTAGGAAAATTCCAGCAGGCAGCAGATGCTACGCGTATTTTTTCGCCTAATGATGATACCTATCTGAGAATTGATAACACTGGATGGTATTTTGCAAACAAAAATACAGGGAAAATTCCAGCCTCAATTGATGCTGGAGGAACGGGAGCGACAACAGCAGAAGAGGCAATTAAAAAACTTGGCATTGATGTATTATTGAGCGATAAACAAAAATTATCGCAAAATCTTACAGCGCTGTCGGCATTAGTTGCTTCAGCGAACAAATTGCCGTATTTCACAAGTAATAAAGCGGCGGGATTAGTTGACTTAACACAAGTCGGAAAGAACTTACTTTCATCAGAGAGTCTCACTGCACTGATAAGCTACCTTGGTTTTTCAGGTGATGCTAATCACATAAAATTTCCAACCGGACATATTATTCAGTGGGGAACATGGACGATCCCATCAAATAATGCAAGTGTAGTCATTACCCTGCCACATGCTTACTCAGAAGGAAACTACTGGTCTGGTGCGATATTTAATTCCGCCCAAGGGGCTTCCCCCGACAACGTATATGTACCTTCTGCTGTGCTGACAAGTATCAGAATTACTCACTATGGTGATAGTGCAGCTAGTGGCGCTAAGGCACTGTGGTTATCAATAGGAAAATAATATGCTTTATTCAGAATCCACTGTCGGTTTCTATGAAAACAATTGCGAATATGCGCCAGATGACACGGTGCGCGACACCCCCCGCCTTCAGAGCGGGGAAAGATAGTGAGGATGGCGTAGCCGTCCTTGGGGGGGCAGTGTGGATATACAGCGAACGCCGATGTAAACGGAGCTCGTAATATTTTTGCGGCGGGACATGACGTGCTTGCCTGTGTAGGGATGGTGCAGGTAGGCGGCCCGTTGAAACAGGAACCCACCGAAATGATTTAAGCGACAGCCTGAATGTAGCAGGAATCCATGTCCTTCAGG
Source organism: Yersinia kristensenii (assembly GCF_900460525.1). NCBI lineage: Bacteria > Pseudomonadati > Pseudomonadota > Gammaproteobacteria > Enterobacterales > Yersiniaceae > Yersinia > Yersinia kristensenii. The sequence continues at coordinate 5,175 of NZ_UHIY01000002.1, read as the reverse complement.
GTGTGGAGGATGTCAACAGCGGTAAAGGGAAATGAAAGATGAAGTGGAAGGGCTAACGGACTTAAAACAAGTGCGGGATTTTGTGGTAGGGGGAGGTAAGTGTCCTAAAAGCCCCACATTTGAGGGGCTAGCAGCCATCTAATTACAGGTCAAAATGGATATCTAACCCATTGATTTATATTGACCTGAAATGCCTTATTTTAGCATAAAAGGTAGTTCATTTTTTGTGCTAAAATATTTGTATGGTATTGATATATAAATTAAATTTTTAAATTGCGTTGTCTAAATTTTTATTAGTTACTCCTAAAAAAAATACTTTTTAATTAAATGGTTAACGTAAGGTGTTCATTATTATTCAAAATAAAATCAAAATCATATAGACACATGCACCCATTCGCTACTACGGCTGTCCTGATATTTAGCTGTCATTATGGATGATTTATGCCCCAGTAAACGCTGCACAAACTCACTCCCTTTTTCTTCTGTATATAGTCTTGCTGAGAGGCTCCTTAGTTCATGGAAGCTAGGTGGGGCTTTATCCCATGATAATCCTGATAAATCCCTTGCACGAGCGAAACCTCTGGAAATTGCGGTGGTGGATAGTTGTAATTTGTTATGGGACGCGATGAGATTGTCACATCCTCCAAATTGTGATTTACATCGTATCAAGGTTTCATTAAATGAAATTCCCAGAGCATTAAGTGAGAGGTTTACATCAAGAGCTAATTTAGCCCCAGATTTTTGCTGTTCTACCCATAACATTCCATCACGAATATCGCTCCACTTCATTTTGCTGATATCACTAACCCGCTGGCCGGTTAAGAGTGCAATTTCCATGCTTAAGGGGATCCACGGTTGCAACTTTAATGAGCTTTTAAATATTTCTTTATAATCATCAAGCGAAAGCCGAGAGCGTTTAATTTCAGAACGAGGGTTTTTGGTGGCATCCACTGGATTTGATGATATATACCCTTCAGCAATAGCCTCCCTGAATATGTCTAATAGCAACATTCGTGTTTGTTTAGCCATTGCAGCTTTTCCTGCAACTATATATGGCGTTAACACCCCGGCTATGTCTTTTGTTGTAATACTATCGATAGGAACATTACGGATAGTTGAATGAAGAGTTCGTAGTTTGCATCGGTACTCTTTTAGTGTTTTTGGCTTTAGTCCTCGCGCATCAATAATTTTAGCGTAGTGATCAAGCCAATCGTGGAACAGCATAGCGGAGTCGCTAGATATTCTTTCTATCAGTCTTGCAGATACATTATCCATAAGCTGTAAATTTGCTTCGATAGCCTGGTTCACCGCATCACGCTTTATCCTGCCGAGTCCATACTCCTTACCCGTCCTTGGGTCTCGATAACTATAATATCCGTTATTCCTTACATATAGATTTGGTGGTAGATCACGCCGTTCGTGATTTCTATTACGTGCCATTCTGAATTCTTGTTATTAAATTATTGACTGGTTTATATTGCTGTTTGGGTAGTAGCTTTATGGCATTTTCTTGTACAAAATATTGGTGTCCATCAAAAATCGGAGGCGGCCATATCTGCCCGTTTCTAGCCCAGCGGCGTATTGTGTCCAAATTTCTGGGTTTAGGGAGTGTTCTGTTCCACTGTTCGAGTGTGAGCATTGTTTCTCCTTATCTGTAATCATCACGTGGTAGCAGGACAGCATCGTCTACGAATTAAACATATCGTATGAGATGTCATAGGCTACTTATTGAGTGTTTGATGTAGAAGTTTGGGAGGGATTTAAACGGGAATTCTTTCTTTATATTAATGTACCTACATATAGGCAATCGCCCAAACCACGCCAACACATGCAAATGCATCAGGCCAACTCATTACACATCCTCCTCCCGATAAACTTCCGAACATATCAGCACAGCATTTGGCCTGCGCACGTGAATAGCATTTATCACTTGTTGGCATTCAAATCGAGTAGGGTAGATATCATCAGTAACGGGGAGGGCATCACAGGCGTCAAATCCGCAAGCGCTAACAAATAGAGCGAATCCTATTAGCATTCATGAGTCTCCGGTTCAGGGACTGCGGCCAATATATCGGCCCATGACTGCTCAATGTTATTAGTTACATCGACAGCAAACTCTTTGCCACATTCAGGGCAATCAGCATTACAAAGGGTGTGCATTTGAAGTTTCATTTCTGGAGTTAAGCATGATGGCACTAGCTTCCAGTTTTTAGGTGTTATGACCATGTCCTCTGTTGGCCAGTCTTTCGGTATCTCCGGAGAGTTCAATTGTGGTCTGGTGTTGTAAGCGCTGAGTGAGACAACAAGCGGAAGATAATGACTACCTGTTTCGTGGTCATGGAAGCTTTCAGTCTCACCAGTTAGGGTTGGTTCTGGCCCAGTCCACCACGTCACAGGTTCAGCCTTCTTTACATCTAATGCGATTCGGGCTAGTGCTCGGATATCGGCGATATCATGACCGGAAATCATTTTTGCTCTGGCCAACTCTTCCAGTCTCTCTACAGTAAAACTATCTAACTCTTTCATGCCCTTTCTCCTCGACCTATAAACCACTCCAGTGCTTTGCAAATAAGTGAATTTTCGTGCCAGTCATCAATTAACCGACACCCATGTTTGTCGCGGAAAAATGTCGGGCCACAATATGGGTGCCAGTCCATGAAGACACAACTCCCATCATCAAGCCGCAGGCGGTAAAGTGGCGTGATTGTTATGATTCCGTTTGGGATTCGAATACATGCCATTCACTCTCTCCCTTGATTCGAATAGCTATTAATCGCTTTCTGTAGTCGCTCAAGGTTGACGTATTCAATAACCTTGTTGCTTTCGCAAGTATTAAGCCATTGAACCGCTTTGGCTGAGTCTGTGTGATAGGCGCACGTTTGGCCGTTCTCGAACTGCAATTCGTAGAGGTCGGCTACTGGTTTGAACTGCGTGCTTGCAGGTTGTGCTTCGGCCCATTCATATTTGGTATTTTCGGCTTCACGAGTTAATTCAGCGATCCGTTTCTCTGCGGCTTCCAGTGTCTCGCGCAGGTTATCAACATACGCAACCAGCGAACTACCAGGTGGGATCTGGCATTCCTCTACCAACTGAAAATAGATATCGGCAGCAGCACGAGTGTTACTATGCGTCGCGTTTCCCATTTCGCCTTCACGAAGCGCGTCGCGCTCCGCCCGTAAACGAGCGTTCTCATCCAGCAGCGTCTGATAGTTAATTTTGCTCATTGCTTTGACTCCTTTACAAAAATAATCCAGTGAGTTTTGTCATTCTTTCCGGTTCGTTGCCGGATAATGGGTTTTTCGTCTGTGAGAGTTAAAATCTGGTTAATTGGTATTTGGGTTTCGTTCCATTTAAAAATAAGCACACCGTGTGGCCGCAGTACACGAAATGCTTCTGTGAATCCGGCGCGAAGGTCGTCACGCCACGTTTCTTTATTTAAACTGCCGTACTTCTTTCTCATCCAGGCATTTTCACCAACACGTTCAAGATGTGGCGGGTCAAATACCACAACGGGAAATGATGCGTTGGCAAACGGTAATGTACGAAAATCAGCAATGACATCGGGGTTTATTACTAAGCTGCGTCCATCACACAGTTGATGTTTTTCAGCACGTATATCACTGAAAATTGCACGCGGATCATTCTTATTGAACCAAAAACATGCGGCTGCCACAGCACATGTCCAAAACACTTTTATTCACTATTAACTCACCATTTACATAATCGCTCTTTACTCTGGCTATTAGCTCGTTGAGGTTATTCATCAGTGGTTACTCTTGAATCCTCTGTTTTGTGATTCCTGTCACATTATAATAATCTTGATTTCATTGTTTATTTCGATCGATTATTCTGCTTGTCATATCTCCCTCTTGTTTGTATGGGATATTCCTCTGTTTTTCGCTTGAGTTCCGCCACTAATGCATATTTCCCGGTTGTTGTTAGTGGCGGCTTTTAGATTCAGACTCAGGACAAATAACAGCGACTTCAAGCAATGATGCTCAATGTGGGGTATTTAAATCCTGCACCCCACGATTGCCAGCTATGGCTTTATCGCGATATATCCACGGCGGATCAGCGTAGATAAGTTGGTATTTCATTGTGAAGATTGAAATGCCCCAGCTAACTGAGACAAATAGAGTAATGTAGCTATTTATTTAACAAGTTCAGGCACGAAACTCTTTAACGAATTGAACAAATTCAGTTGCTGCATCGGTGACGTCTTTATGCAACTGCGCGGGTAAGCATAAAATGTGATTGGCATGAAATTGCTTGATGATATAGGTACCCGGCTGTTGTACGGTTGATACTTCTGGAAAAGGTTGTAGGTAAATCTATTCATTCCAAAACCAATCCAGATAGCAGCGCCATTGAAGACTGTCAGTATAATTTCGGGGGTCGATAGAGGCTGTTAACTTGTGGTCATAAATGGTCATGTTATCTATGGCATCGACGACACCGACAAAAGTCACCTTTTCCCCCACCGACTTCTGACTCCAGAGTTAGCTTATGTTCCCTTTGCTCTGGTAGTGCCAGCTCACCTTCCATTTGAGTGAAGTCAAATGTGAAATCATCAAAGTTGTACTGTAGTTAATACACCTTCTGAAGCGTTCTCCAACACTTTATGAAAAGCGGAGCCTGCGATCATTGCTTCGGTTTGAGGCGTTATTCGGAGCAGGTAGTTGATGATTTCGTCTATTTCAGCATCGGGGTTAGCCTTCCAGCGACGGAAGGCTTCAAGGTTTTGGCGGATATGCGTATCATGCGGCGGCCTTAACATACATATTTGGCGGACTTGTCGAACTGGAAACCTTTACTTTTTGCCACTTCGTTTAGTATCCGCTTGTTCTACTGGTGCATCTTTGAACAGATTGACGGCATCATTAAAGTCTTGCGCGGTTTCCAATAACTCTAAGTCAGCGCGTATGCGGGCAATTTCTTCTTGTGCCTTTCTGATTTCCTCTTGTGCTTTTCTGACCTCTTCAGATTGTTTATTTAGCTCCTGTTTGATTGGGAAAGTACTCCGCGAAGAAATTGGGTTCATTGTCATAATGTGGCACTGTGATAACGTCCAACTGGGCAGGGTTTTTACCAAATCCTGACGAGCTGGGGTTAAAGTCCAGTACTCGTTTAGAGGTGTTACCGGCTCCTTCAATACGAATGCGCCCCATTACATCG